>NZ_PJBW01000038.1:0-515 GCF_002836085.1 Olleya sp. 1-3 | reverse complement strand
TGGTAAAGCCTACAACATCCCCGTCTGCATCAGTAATCACGTTTACTGCTCCAACTGGAACTACTAAACTTACACTTGTTGCATCTATTGCTCCGTCTGAATCGCTATCATTTACCACTACATCAACTCCAACTGTTGACCCTACTGTGTTAGCGCTACTTAAATCATCAACCGCTACTGGTACTACTACTGGGTAGTCTATACTTACCGTTGCTGGTGCTGATGTTCCGCCATCATTATCATCTACTGTATATGTTATTGGTGTTGGATCACCTGTAAAACCTGACTCTGGTGTGAACGTGATTTCTCCTGTTATTGGATCTACAACCCATGCTCCTTCGCCTGGCACAGTCAATGTCGTTACTGGTAAACCTGTGTCTGGATCAATAATCACAACTGTTGTTGGATCTAATGTTCCATCTGAATCACTATCATTAGCTAACACATCGATTACCGTTGGTGTTCCTGTTATTCCAACTACTGCATCATCTACAGTTTCTGGAACTTCGTTATAA
>NZ_PJBW01000037.1:0-539 GCF_002836085.1 Olleya sp. 1-3 | reverse complement strand
AGTAGTTGTTGCTGTGATATCTGTTCCCGAAGCAATTAAAGTCCCTGTTCCATTTGGTCCTCCTGTTGCTGAATAATAGTCATTATTAGTCGATAATACTGGTAATATATACGAAGAACAAGATTGCTCATCGGCAATAACATCCGCTGTTGGTGACGTATTAATGGTTATATCAAAACTACTTTCATCAGTACAAATATTTGGTGCTGTACCAATTGACTTATAAACGTATAATGTCGTTGTTGATGTAATTGCTGTTCCTGCAGAAACTTCAGTTGTTGGAGACCCTCCTGTTGCTGTGTGATAGGTATTATTAGCAGTCAAAGCTTGTAAAGTATACGTGTCACAAGCTTCTACATCCATAGGTGAATCAGCTACTGGTGCTGCATCTATTGTAACTGTAAAACTAGTTTCGTCAGAACAAATATTAGGCGCTGTTCCTGTTTCCGTGTAAACGTACAACGTACTTGTTCCTGTAATATCAGTTCCAGCTGTAACTATAGTCCCCGTTCCATTTGGTCCCCCTGTTGCTGAGTAAT
>NZ_PJBW01000036.1:0-562 GCF_002836085.1 Olleya sp. 1-3 | reverse complement strand
GTTCCATCTGAATCACTATCATTGGCTAATACATCAACTACCGTTGGTGTTCCTGTTGCTCCAACTACTGAATCATCTACTGCAATTGGTAGCTCTGGAGTAAAGGTTAATACAATCTCTGCTGAATCTGAAACATTTCCTTCATCATCTGATACAGTATACTCAATTGGTGTTGGATCACTTGTAAAGCCAGACTCTGGTGTGAATGTGATAGCTCCTGTTACCGAATCTACTGTCCATTCTCCTTCGCCTGCTACTAATAATGAATCTCCAGGGTTTGTAGTTCCTACTATTTGAACTGTTGCAGGATCTACTAAATCACCTGCTGTATCATTTGCTAATACATCAACCACTACTGGTAATCCTGTCGTATTATCCGTAACTAAATCATCTACCGCTACTGGTACGTAATCTACTGTTACAGTTGCCACATTTGAAATATTACCATCATTATCATCCACTGTATAAGCTACAGGTGTTGGATCTGAAGTGAAACTCGCGTCTGGTATGAAACTAACTTCACCTGTTAATGGATTTACTTGCCATGCACCTTCATTTGGTA
>NZ_PJBW01000035.1:0-588 GCF_002836085.1 Olleya sp. 1-3 | reverse complement strand
TTATCACACAGCAACAGGAGGAGCTTCAGGCACAGAAGTTTCTGCAGGGACAGATATTACGACGACAACAACATTATATGTTTATAAATCAATTGGCACAGCTCCAAATATTTGTACAGACGAAAGTAGTTTTGTAGTAACTATTAATGCATCTCCGACAGCAGATGTTATAAGTGACGTGCAATCTTGCGGACCATATACATTACCAACATTAAGTGCTAATAATGACTATTATTCAGCAACAGGAGGGCCAAATGGAACGGGGACTTTAATTGCTTCGGGAACAGATATAACAGTAACAACTACGTTATACGTTTACACTGAAACAGGAACAGCGCCTAATATTTGTTCTGACGAAACTAGTTTTACAGTTACAATAGATGCAGCACCAGTAGCGGATTCACCTATGGATGTAGAAGCTTGTGACACGTATACTTTACCAGCTTTGACTGCTAATAATACCTATCACACAATATCAGGAGGATCTCCAACAACGGAGGTTTCTGCAGGAACAGATATTACGACGACAACAACATTATTCGTTTATAAATCAATTGGTACAGCACCAAATATTTGTACTGACGAAAA
>NZ_PJBW01000034.1:0-644 GCF_002836085.1 Olleya sp. 1-3 | reverse complement strand
GTCAAAGCTGGTAAAGTATACGTGTCACAAGCTTCTACATCCATAGGTGAATCCGCTACTAGTGCTGCATCTATTGTAACTGTAAAACTGGTTTCGTCAGAACAAATATTAGGCGCTGTTCCTGTTTCAGTGTAAATGTACAACGTACTTGTTGCTGTAATATCTGTTCCCGAAGCAATTAAAGTCCCCGTTCCATTTGGTCCTCCTGTTGCTGAATAATAGTCATTATTAGCACTTAATGTTGGTAATGTATACGAAGAACAAGATTGCTCATCAGAAATAACATCTGCTGTCGGAGATGCATTAATAGTTATTACAAAACTACTTTCGTCAGTACAATTATTTGGCGCTGTTCCAATTGATTTATAAACATATAGTGTTGTTGTCGTCGTAATATCTGTTCCTGCAGAAACCTCAGTTCCTGAAGCTCCTCCGGTTGCTGTGTGATAAGTATTATTAGCTGTTAATGCTGGTAAAGTATACGTGTCACAAGCTTCTACATCCATAGGTGAATCCGCTACTGGTGCGGCATCTATTGTAACTGTAAAACTACTTTCGTCAGAACAAATATTAGGCGCTGTTCCTGTTTCCGTGTAAACGTACAACGTACTTGTTCCTGTAATATCAGTTCCTGCTGTAACTAT
>NZ_PJBW01000033.1:0-667 GCF_002836085.1 Olleya sp. 1-3 | reverse complement strand
CAACGTGATTGTGTATGGTTAGTTGCGTGATTTAAGTAACTAAGTTAGCAAATAAATCACAGATAGAATATTCCGCAGGAATGTTCGTAAGTAGTCTTAAAACAAGCAATTAATTATACGCGGTGTTAGCATACGTATTTATTCAATTTTTTGATATTCTTCTCCGTTTTCGAAAATCAGATTATTAGAGTTTAATTCACGAATTGGTTCAAAATTTTGTCCATCCATTGCAATAAAAAGAATTCCGAACTTTTCCTTGTAAAAAATTAATTCAGGAATTGGTTGGCAACTAGTAATTTCAATAATGTCACTTTTTAGATATTTTTTTTCACTTGAGTAAAATCCATTTCCATTTTTAAATTCATAAGTCGTTTCTGAATAATAATCCGCTTTTTTTCTTTTTCCGTTTGCTAATTCAAAGACGATTCCGTTTTCAACGATAACTGTCGTCTTTGTATTATTACTAAAACTTACATATAACGTATCGCTCAAAATTCCGCCTTTTCTTTTTCCAAGATATTTCCACTTTCCACTTATTCTTTCTCCAATGTTCTGTATAGTGTCAGAATATCGAACTTGAAGTTTTGAGTCAAGTTTTATTTCTCCAAAATCTTGTGAATAAGATTGGATGAAAAATGAAGTGAATAATATTATCAAAAGTGTGTTT
>NZ_PJBW01000032.1:0-672 GCF_002836085.1 Olleya sp. 1-3 | reverse complement strand
CACGTTGTAAAACATTTGACGAAAAACAGAATCCTGAATTTTGAAAGACATAATTGAACAAAAATTAGTAATTGACATTGATACTGCACCAAATTGGGACAAAGTTTATAGTGGAATATGTTTAGTTGCAAATTCAGAAATAGTTTTACTATTGAATTTTAACGAAGAAACTGCCGAATTTGACGGTTTTACTATTGTAAAGAACAAAGACTTTGAAAAATATCGGGTTTGGGAAAAAGAAGATTACGCTGAATTAAAAAATGACAATTCTGCTGAACTACTTGAAACTATCAATATTGAGTGTTTTAGTGATTTAAAGTCATCATTAAAGAACTTAATGTCTGAACTTATAGCAATTTATACTTACGATGACGAAGAGTCTTATTTAGTTGGTAAAATCTTATCGATTAATGACAGTTCGATTGAATTAAAATTGATTGATAAAGATTCAAAATGGATCAATAAGGAAAAAATAAAAATAGAGGAAATAAGTTACGTCGAATTTAGAACTTCCTATGAAACGAAATTAATAAAAAACGTTTTACAACACCGTGTATAATTAATTGCTATAGCAAGTGCTTATTTGGAAAATTCCTTCGGAATTTTCACGGGTTCGTAAATGTTTGTTAACTTAGTTGCTTAACCACGCAACTAACCATACACAAAACCGTT
>NZ_PJBW01000031.1:0-696 GCF_002836085.1 Olleya sp. 1-3 | reverse complement strand
AATCACAGATAGAAAATTCCAGCGGAATTTTCGTAAGTCGGCAGTGACCTAGCAATTAATTATACACGGTGTTGCCAACAGTTTTTATTCAGATTCCTTTTCGTAAAAGTCTTTAAATACTAATTCAGAAGTTTCATCTGCTAAATGAGTGCTGTTTTTTTGCGATGAAATTATTTTAATTCTATTATCGATTAATATAGCTTTAGTAATTCTTTTGACTATTTCCTTTTCAGGCTGTTCGATGAAAGTCACTTCGATTAAATTCGGAAGGTCTTTTTCTTTTTCAGTTAGTGTGTCATCTGCTGATATAAATCCAAATCGTTTTTCTCCGTTTTCCAAATAATATAAAAATCGAATTGAAGCAAGCTTATTTATATTCGGAATATTTTCGAAAGGAATTTTTAAGCTGAAGTCATCTTCCAGCGTCATTTCATATTCCTCAAAGTCCCATTCTTCTGAACCCAAATCATAGACAAAAGCGATATTGATATTCTTATTAGTCAATTTAGAGTTCTTATCCGTTTTAAATTCCAGTTGATAGAATTCGTTTTGATTTTTTGTTGAAAAACTGAATCGAGAATCACTTGCCTTAACCTCATATTGGTCATAAAAAATAATGGTATCGTTTTTTCTTTCCCAAGTTCCGTTATATTCTCTCCAAGTTAAACAGCTTGAAGGAACTGGATAGCTCCAAAA
>NZ_PJBW01000030.1:0-730 GCF_002836085.1 Olleya sp. 1-3 | reverse complement strand
GTACTTCACAACACCAACAACTGATTTAGTAGCTAATGTATTAGTAAATGATAATGATATTGAAGGTGATAATCAAATAGTAACGGCTAATACAGACCCTACAAATGGTATAGTAACGATAGAAGAAAACGGTGACTTTACTTATACTCCTAACCCAGGATTCTCCGGTACGGATTCTTTCACTTATACTATTTGTGATGATAATGCTGACCAAGCTTGTGATACAGCTACAGTTTATATTACAATTGATGGTTTAGCAGGATTAAATGTTGTGAAATCTGCGGTTAATGCTAATGGAAATGACTGTATTGTAGCTGGAAATTTAGTAACATACATATTCACAGTTACAAATCCTGGTGATTTACTTATTAACTCTATAACAATTGCTGATACGTTATTAGGTGGTGATATTACTGCTGATGTAACTTTGACAGGAGACACCAATAACGATGGTTTACTTGATCCTTCTGAAACTTGGGTTTATACAGCTCCAAATTATACCGTAACACAAGAGGACGTTGATACCGGTATAATCACGAACAGTGTTACAGTAAGTGGATTAGAGCCTGACGGAACAACAAGCATAGAAGCAAATGATACATACGTAATTGATGAAAACAACACAGAGTTAACTTTCTGTACGCCTACTAATGGTTTAAACATTGTTAAGTCGGCTGCAATTGCAAACGGTGAAGTGTGTTTAGTAGTTGGTAGCGAAGTAACATATACG
>NZ_PJBW01000029.1:0-735 GCF_002836085.1 Olleya sp. 1-3 | reverse complement strand
ACATTTGCTGGTAAAGCGATAGCAGTATCAGTGCCTTCTTCATCTGTATAGGTAATAGTATTTGAAGCAGCATCGTAAGCGATTGTTCCTACTTCAAGTGGTACGTTTGTTACTAGTCCATCTTCATCTGTATAGTCGATAGAGTTGTTGTCTGCTCCTAGTGCTACAGATCCAACAGGTAATGGTACGTTATTAATCGCACCTAATTCATCTGTGTAATCTAAAGAATTTCCATCTGCACCGATTGCTAGTGTTGTTAGTGCCTCTAAGTTTGCAACGATAGCAGATAAATCTAATTGCGTAACTACACCATCTTCATCAGTGTAATCTATATTAGTATTATCTGTATTAAGCGCAATAGTTGTTAATGTCTCTAAGTTTGCAACATCTAAAGTTGTTGTTACACCGTCTTCGTCTGTATAAGTAAATGTACCATCATTATTATCAACGATAGTTGTTAAAGCTTCTAGGTTTGCAACGATAGCTGATAAATCTAATTGCGTAACTACACCATCTTCATCTGTGTAATCTATATTAGTATTATCTGGATTAAGCGCAATGGTTGTTAAGGTCTCTAAGTTAGCAACATCTAAAGTTGTTGTTACACCGTCTTCGTCTGTATAAGTAAAAGTTCCGTCGTTGTTATCTACGATAGTTGTTAATGCTTCAAGGTTTGCAACAATAGCTGATAAATCTAATTGCGTAACTACACCATCTTCATCTGTGTAATCAATG